>JADJRK010000002.1 GCA_016712285.1 Planctomycetota bacterium
GTCCGCGTCCTCCTGGATCGCGGCGCGCACGATGTCCGCGACACTGCGATTGTGCCCGAGATGCACGACTCGCCGCCGCCAGCCTGTAGCAGTCGTCGGATCATGTTGATGGCGGCGTCGTGGCCATCGAACAGGGACGCGGCGGTGACGAACCGCAATGTTTCCCGTTGCACCGCAGGATCGCCGCCCGCCTGGTCCGCCGGCGTAGCACGCCGTACATTCTGCTGCGCTGTCGACATAAGACACTCCTGGAACACTGCTACGGCAGGCGCGCTAAGTTACCGAGTGGTAATATAATTACCGATGAGTATCGAACGACGGCTGTCGGATGTCAAAGGAGTCGAGCTTGTCCCGCAAAACCTCAGCTTCAAGCAGCGACGCAGTACGCGCGCGCCGCTGGCCAATGCCGCGCCACCGGAATCGCCCTGGTCCCGACCTCGACGACGAGCACAGGAACGAGAAATCAAGCGCGACGCAGTGATTCTCACAGCGGCGCGCGCCTTTCAACAACGCGGCTACCACAACACATCACTCGATGATCTCGCGGGCCTACTCGGCGTCACCAAACCAACGCTGTACCACTACGTACGCAACAAAGAGGAAATCCTGTCGGAATGTTTTCGCACGGGGGCCTCGACCAAACACGCACCGGCCTACGCGAGGCTGACGCCAGCGACGCCCCGGCACGCGAGCGTCTTTGCAATCGTGGTACGTCAGCTACGCCGCCGCCATTGCTTCCGATTTCGGCTGGTGCATGGTGCGCGCCGAGGATCAGGATCTCAGCATCGAGATGAGTTCGGCGATCAAAGCGCTGAAATCGGAGATCGATCAGGGTTTGCGCCGGCTCATCCGCGCCGGCAGCGCGGACGGTTCCATCGCGCAGCGCAGGACCCCAAGCTGGCCGCATTCGCGCTCGCCGGCGCGCTCAACTGGATGGGCCACTGGTGTCGACCCGACGCCGCACCTGACGGCCGATCAGGTGGCAGACGGATTTCTAGATTGTTCGGTCTGGGCCCGACCCCCAAAAGCGCACCGAGCTCGATAATGGTGGTCGCAAGCGGCTCAGCCAGTGAGCCGGAGAGAGTAAACAAGATGTCGAATCAAGTCGTAATCGTGAGTGCCAAGCGCACGCCGGTCGGTGCCTTCATGGGCGCATTGTCTGGCGCTACCGCCATTGACCTCGGCGCCGCCGCCATCAAAGGCGCCCTGGATGCCGCTGGCATCGCTGGCAAAGATGTGCAGGAAGTCATCATGGGCTGCGTGTTGCCCGCCGGGCTTGGCCAGGCACCTGCACGCCAGGCTGCGCTTTCGCGGCGGGCATTCCCGTGGGCACACCGGCGACGACCATCAATAAGATGTGCGGCTCTGGGCTCAAGGCGATCATGCTGGCAGCCGACCAGATTCGTGCGGGCGATATCGACGTTGCGGTTGCCGGCGGGCTCGAGTCGATGTCCAACGCACCCTATCTGCTACCTAAAGCGCGCGCTGGCATGCGCATGGGGCATGGAGAAGTCCTGGACCATATGTTCTACGACGGACTGCAGAGCCCATTCGATGGCCAGCTGATGGGCTGCTTCGCCGAGAATACCGCCGACAAGCACAAGTTCACGCGTGCCGAGCAGGATGCGTTTGCGACCGAATCGACCCAGCCGAGCCGTGCGCGCCGTGGAATCTGGGCGCGTTCGCCGACGAAGTCGTTAGTGTCACGGTCAAAGGCCGCAAGGGAGACAGCGTGGTCGACAAGGACGAAACGCCCTACACAGTCGATCTCAAGAAGATCCCGCAACTGAAACCGGCATTCCGCAAAGATGGTACGGTGACAGCGGCGTCGTCTTCGTCCATTTCCTGACGGCGCGGCGGCCGTCGTGTTGATGAGCGAAAAGACCGCCTTGGCCCGGGGTCTCGCTAAGCCGCTGCGCGTCGTCGCCTACGCCAGTCACGCACAGGAGCCAGAGTGGGCCCACTACCGCGCCGTCGGGCGCTATCAAGAAGACGCTTGCAAAGCTTGGATTGGCAGCCGGACCAGGTGGATCTCCATGAGGTCAACGAGGCGTTCGCGGCGGTCACGATGGCGGCGATGGGATATCGGCTTCGCCCATGATCGCACCAACGTCAACGGCGGAGCCTGTGCGCTCGGGCATCAACTGGCGCCACGGGCGCGCGCATCGTGACCACCTCGTGCTACATTGCGCAAGCGCGGAGGCAAGCGCGGGCTGGCGTCGCTTTGCATTGGCGGTGGCGAAGCGACCGCGCTGGCGCTCGAAATCATCTGAGCAGGAACACACGATGAACATCAAAGAAATTCGGGCCGTTATTTCAGGTGGCGCTTTCCGGCTTGAGCAACGCGCCGTTGCCCATCTGGTCGCGCAGGGCGCGAAGGTCGCGTTGCTCGATGTACAGGAAGGTCCTGGGCAGGCAGCGGCCAAGGCTTTGAGCACCGCTGCCAGCTTCGTCAAGTTGCGACGTGACGTCGGAAACCGAAGTCAATGCGGCGATGGAGACGCTCGCGCGCGCATGGGAGGCATCAACTGCTGGTCAATTGCGCTGGCGTGATTGGTGCCGGGCGCGTGCTCGGCAAGAACGGGCCGATGGCAGCCGAGTTCTTCACCAAGGTGATCCATATCAACCTGATCGGCACTTTTCTGTGCGACAAGGCCGCCGCGGCGATCATGCAGCACAACACACCGGAATGCTGATGGCGAACGGGGCGTGCTGATCCACACCCTCATCGGTAGCCGCATTCGAAGGCCAGATCGGCCAGGCCGCCTACTCAGCGACCAAAGCCGGCGTAATGGGCATGGTGCTGCCGCTTGCGCGTGAGTCCGCGCAGTTCGGCATTCGCGTCTGTGCGATCGCACCAGGCATTTTTCGCACGCCGATGGTCGCTGGACTGCCGCAAGAGGCGCAGGACTCCCTCGGCAAACAAGTACCATTCCCACCGCGCCTCCGGCAAGCCCGAGGAGTTCGCGCAGCTGGTGCAGACTATCGTCGAGATCGCAATGTTGAATGGCGAAACCATCCGGAGCGGATGGCGCCATTCGGATGCAACCGAAATAGCCGCAGTCGTGAGGAACCAACGATGACAAACGAGGCGATCGAACGTGACGTCATGGAGTACGACGTCATCGTGGTCGGCGGCGGACCGGCGGGTCTCGCCAGCGCGATTCGCCTGAAAACAACTGCAGCCGAACCTCAACGTCTGCTTGCTGGAGAAGGGCTCGCAGATCGGTGCGCATTCGCTGTCGGGTGCCGTGATGGAACCGGGCCCGCTGGACGAGTTGTTACCCGCGTGGCGGCAAGCCGATTTGCCGATTTGCGTGCCTGCGAAACGCGACGAGTTCCGTTTGCTGAACCGCACCGGTAGTTACAAGCTGCCGTATATTCCGCCGTCGCTCCACAATAAGGGGAACTTCATCATCTCGTTGGGTGGGCTCAATATCTGGCTGGCCCAGCAAGCCGAGAATCTCGGCGTCGATGTGTTCGCCGGCTATGCGGCCGCGAGCCTTCTGTACGACGACGCGGGCGCCGTAGCAGGCGTGCAAATCGGCGACATGGGCATCGAGAAGAACGGTGAACGCGGTCCGAACTTCACGTCTGGACCCGAGGTGCGCCAAGCTCACGATCCTGGCCGAGGGTTGCCGGGGCAGTCTGACCAAACAACTCATCGCACGCTTCAAGCTGGAAGCCAACTGCGATCCGCAGAGCTATGCGCTGGGTTTCAAGGAACTGTGGCAATTGCCCCGGGTCGTACCGAAACCGGTCTGATCCAACACTCTTTCGGCTGGCCCGTCGATCCTAAGACCTACGGTGCGGCTTTCTCTATCACCTCGACAACGACCGCGTATACATCGGCTATGTCGCCGGCCTCGACTATGCCGGCCCGGAACTTCAGGCCGTTCGAGGCGTTTCAACAGTTCAAGAATCATCCCGAAATCAAGCCGCTGCTCGACGGCGGCGAGATCGTCGCCGCTGGCTGGCGCGCGCAGCATCGCCGCGGGCGGCTGGCAGTCTCCGCCACAGATGGAAATGCCGGGTGCCTTGTTAGTGGGCGATACTGCGGGTTTACCAACGTTCCAAAGATCAGAAGGGCATACATCAGGCGATCCGCTGCGGCGCGTTGGCGGCCACGCATTTCGTCGAAGCCGGCCAGCCGGCTGGTTTCGACGCTCGCTGGCGCGCATCGGCTGGCGGACGCGAGTTGAAGAAAGTACGCAACGTGAAGCCGGCCTTCAAGCGCGGCCTCTGGGTCGGGCTGCTGAACGCGGGTCTCGAAACGGTGACCGCCGGCAAGCTGCCGTGGACTTTGAAGAATCAGGCCAGCTACGCAGCCATCAAGCGAGTGGATGAGTATCAGTCTCCGGATCGCGGCTGGGCGATCGCACGCCACCGCGCGACCGGCTCGCATCGGTATTCTCTTCGCCCCGACGACCCATGACGAAACCAGCCGGTGCACTTGCATGTGCGGGATACGACCATATGCGCAACTCGCTGCGCGGCAGAGTATGACAATCCGTGCACGCGATTCTGTCCGGCACACGCCTCTGAAATGGTGCCGGACGACAATGGTGGCAAGCGCTTGCAGATCAACGCCGCCAATTGCGTCCACTGCAAAGCCTGCGATATCAAGGATCCGTATCAAATCATCGATTGGGGTGACACCCGAAGGCGGCTCAGCCCTAACTACCAAACCCTGGTGAGCAACGGATGAGGTACGGGCGATGAGCGAGCCGTTGTGGCGCCCTGCCCCGCAGCGCATCGCTGCTGCCAACGTCACGCGTTTCATCGATTGCGTCAATGCGCGGCGCAGTGCCGAGATTGCCGATTACGCTGCCCTATACGAATGGTCGGTCGAGAACCCTGCGGAGTTCTGGATCGAGCTGGCGCACTTCGCCGACGTGCGCGCCGACTGAGCACGGGTCTCGCGCTGGTGGACGGCACACGACTGCCGGGCGCCAGAGTGGTTTCAGGCGCGCACGGCTCAACTTCGCCGCCAACCTGCTGCGGTTCCGGGATTCGAGTGAAGCGCTGGTGGCCGTCGATGCGCGCGGCAACAGACGTGCGCTCACCTACCAACATCTTTTTGGCCAGGTAGCACGCGTCGCTCAGGGGCCTGCGGGCTGCCGGAGTTGTCGCGGGCGATCGGGTTGCAGGCTTGCTGCCCAATGTCCCGGAAGCAGCCATCGCCATGCTGGCAACTGCCAGCATCGGCGCAACCTGGTCTGGCTGCGCGCCCGATGACGGCATCGAACAGTGGCTCGACCACTGCAGACAGATCGCGCCCAAAGTGCTGTTTGCTGTCGATGGTTGCGATCGCGGCGCCGGGGCACCTGGCATTCTCACCCAGGTACGGCAGCGGGTGCCATCCGTCGAACTGATCGTGGGCCCGGCAGGCCCCGACGCGAGGGCATTCGAACAGTTCGGCACCGCCGCTCACGACATAGACTTTGCCTCACTACCCTTCGATCAGCCACTCTACATCACTCGTACAGCGCACACTTCGAGTGTCATCCACGGCGCCGGTGGCGTACTGCTGCAGCAGCAGAAAGAGCACCTGCTGCACATAGACGTCCGGCGCGGTGACCGCTTTGTTAGTCAACAGCGCTTGCGGTTCGCCGCAATGGCATTGGCTGAGCGCGCTGGCCAGGTGCAACCTGGTGCAGTACGACGGTGCTCCGGACTCGCCGGACGCCAGCGCCCTATGGCGGTTGGTGGACGCCGAAGCGATCACGATCCTGAGCACTGACGCGATCCACCTGCAGACACTGCAGCGAGCGGGCGAGCAGCCTGGTTTGCGACACGACCTCAAGACCTTGCGCACGATCTTGTCCACCGATCCAGCGCTGCCGCCGCCAATCTACGACTACGTGTATCAATACATAAAGGCGGACCTGCTGCTGGCAGCGATCGCGGGCCTGGCCGAAGGCCGCGGCTGGCTTCTGGCTGAGCAGCCCCGTCCTGCCGGTGTATCGCGGTGAGCTTCAGACGCGTGGTTTGGCCTTGCAGACTGACGTCGTCGACGAGTCGGGGCGGCCGGTGCGGGGCAAGCCGGCAGTCTCGTTTGCAGGGCGCCATTTCCGTCCATGCCGCTCGGGTTCTGGAACGACCTGGACCGCACGCGCTACCGGTCGGCCTACTTCGAACGCTTCGATAACGCCTGGTATCACGGCGACCTCGCCAGGACTACCGAACACGACGGCATCGAACTGCTGAGCCAGCGCGCATGACCAAGCGCAAGTCTGTACTCGCGGATCTTTACTTTGCCGAAGCCGTGAAGCGCGGCTTTCAGACCGACCCGGCGCAACTGGCGGCGCTAGTACTGCTCGAGAGGTTGCGGCGTGAACTCACCAAGGCCACTCGACCGCGCAGTCTCGCCAGCCGCCTAGCACTGCATTGGGTGGCCGTCGCGCGGCCGCTGGCGCCCGCGGCGTCTACTTGTGGGGCGATGTCGGCCGCGGCAAGACGTGGCTGATGGACCTGTTCTTCACGAGCCTTGCGTTCAGCGAGCGCCGGCGCAGTCACTTCTACCGTTTCATGCCATGAGGTGCATGCCGAGTTGAAGACACTCAAAGGTGAATCCGACCCGCTCGAGATGGTCGCAGAGCGCATCGCCAAAGCAACGCGCGTACTGTGCTTCGACGAGTTGTTCGTCGCCGATATCGCAGACGCCATGATACTTGGCGGATTGTTCGGGGCGCTGATCCGCTACGATGTCGCACTCGTGTTCACGTCCAACGCCACCCCACCGGCCATATCACGGTGGCCTGCAGCGGCAGCGTTTTCTGCCCGCGATCGCACTGCTCGAGCAATACACTGGTCGTCGAACTCATGGGACCGCTCGACTATCGCCTGACACAACTCACGCGCGCGCAGCTGTTATCTCGAGCAGCTGATCCCGGCGCCAGGATACGCTGGCGGCGCTATTCGACGATTTGGCGGACGGTGATGAAGAAACTGACGGCTACACTCGAAATAGACGACCGCCGGATTCCGGTGCTGCGCGAGAGCGACAACGTCGTATGGTTCGAGTTCGCGGCGTTGTGTGACGGCCCGCGCAGTGCGCGGACTATATTCACCTGGCGCGGGAGTACCAGTCGGTGTTGATCTCCAATGTGCCCGGTGTTCGACTTGAGCAACGAGAACGCCGCGCGACGCTTCATTACACTCGTCTGACGGGTTCTATGACCGCGGAGTCAACCTGATCTTGTCCGCCGCCGCACCTGCGCAGCAGTTTCTATCGCGGCGACCGCTTGAAGTTCGAGTTCGAGGCGGTACGGCCAGCCGGCTGATCGAAATGCAGAGTCGCGACTACCTGGCACGAGTGCACGTCGCCAGCTGACTACCAGTCCGGGTCGGCCTCACTCGCGGTCAGGTTGCTGGTCAGGTTCCGCCTGCGCAAAGGGCGCCACTCGGGCGCACTCCGCGGCAATGCGCGCGATCGTCGGGAACGCTGCGAGATCGACTCCGAGCGTCGCGCGGCGTACACCTGTGGATAGAGGCAGCAATCCGCGAGCGACACGGCCGCGCCATGGCAGTAGCGCCCAGTTGCAGGCTCCGCCGCCAACCGTGCCTCCACTGCCTCCAGGCCGCGCGAGATCCAATGATGCAGCCAGGCGTTGATCGCAGCCTTGTCCAGCTGCAAGGTGCCCGACAGATAGCGGGTGACGCTGGAATTCTGCAACGGCTGGATGTCGCTCACGATGATCTGCGCCAACCCGCGCACACACGCCCTGCCGGCCGGATCGTCCGGCAACAATGCAGGCGACGGAAAGACCTCCTCGAGGTACTCGAGTATCGCCATCTGACTGGTTGATCACCCCGCCATCGTGCACCAGTGTCGGCACGCGGCCCTGCGGGTTGAGCTGGCGATAGGCTGGCAGATTCTGCTCGCCACCGTCGCGGATGAGATGGACTGGGCATGACTTCGTAGGCGATGCCCTTCACGCATTCAGGGGCAATGCGAACCCTAAAGCTCGCCGAACTACGCCAGTAAGTATGGAGCCGCAACATCAGGCGAAGATTGTAACTAATCCGGCATCCAACACCAGCTTTGGAACGACGATTTTTCGTCGGAACCAGCGCTCTCCCGGCTATACTACGCAGGACGTCAGGAGACTCACCACCATGCTTGGCAAGATCCCCGCCGCACGCGTCGCACTAATCGACGCTATCATCCAAGCCGCCCAACGCTTGCGCCGCTTCAAGAAGAGCGGCGTGGAGCGTGACTACCTGCGCAATTACTTTCGCGGCGTGTCCGAGCACGACCTGCGGGCACACACCCGCGAGAGTCTCGCAGCGGCCGCGCTCAAACACCTGAACCTGGGGCGTACACGCCGTCGCGGCCAGACTCTCATCCAGCTCGACGATGGTATCGAGCGCCCGGAAGGCTCACCGTATCGCGCCACGGTCGCCATAGTTACAGACGATATGCCGTTCCTGGTCGACTCCCTGGGCATCGTCTTAAACCAACTCAATATTGCAGTGCACCTGATCGTGCATCCGGTAATGGATGTTGACGTGGCAAGTCGGACGCCTGCTGGCAATCGGTGCGGCGGGACCGGATGCGATGGTCGAATCGTGGCAAGTGATCGAAATCGACCGACCGCGCGACGATGTTGCTGCCGCCGACTCGTGCGTCGGATTCGGGCCGACGCTCGCGGACGTGCATGCGGCCGTCAAGGACTTCGACGCGCTGCGCGAGCAAACCCTGCGCGTCGCACGTGAGCTCGATGCATCAGCACTACCGGTGGCGCGCTCGGACGTCGCTGAAGCGCGAGCCTTGCTCACGTGGATGGAAGAACGTCACTTCGTCTTTCTCGGCTATCGTTACTATCGACCACGGCGCGGCGCCAAGTCCGACACGCTGGTTCGCGACCGCGAGAGCGGCTCGGCATTTTGCGCCCTCGCGAGTTCCGCAATCGCAAGCGCGACTCCAAGGTGCTGACGAACACATTGCGCGACCGCGCCCGTGAGAAATCGCTGCTCGTACTGACAAAAGCCAATTCTATCTCGACGGTGCATCGCGCCAGTTACCTCGACTATGTGGGCGTCAAGACCTTCGACTCGCGCGGGCGCGCCAATGGTGAGCATCGGTTTCCTCGGTCTGTGGACCTGAGCGCCTACCACATGTCGCCGCGGGACATCCCCTGCTGCGCCACAAGGTGCAGACGATCATCGCGCACTTCGGTCTGCCAGCGCAGCCATGACGCAAAGGCACTCGCAACGCGATCGAGACTTATCCACGCGACGAACTGTTCAGGCGGATACCAGCGATCTCATCCGTATCCTGGGCGCGGTATCGTCAATCTGTACGAGCGCCACCAGGTGCGGCTGTTCGTCCGGCGCGACCTGACGGGCGATTCTATTCCTGCCTCGTATTAAATGCACGCGATCGCTCCAACACACAAGTTCGCGAACGCATCGAGGCGATCATGCGCGCGCGCGCTTCGCTGGGCACGCACATCCAGTCACAGGTGCAAATTTCGAATCGGCACTCGCGCGTCATCTGTTGGTACGCTAAGCCAGGTGCGTCGCCAGTCCAAATAGCCGCCATTGAACGGGAAATTGCCCAGCCGCCACCACCTGGAGTGATCGGCTGCGCGCAGCCGTTGCCGCGGGACGCCGATGAGTCGTGGCCTGGAGCTGGCGCAGCGCCATGCCAGCGCCTTTTTCGCCGGCGTACCAGGATGACATCGAGCCGGCGCACGCGCTCGAGGATATCGAGGATCTCGAAGCGCTGGCGGTCGATGCGAGGCGGTTGCGGCTCAATCTCTACTTCCCGGATCTCAAGCAGCGCGCCAAGAACGGAGGCTACTCAATCTGAAGATCATCAAGAGCGGCTCCTCGATACCCATCTCGGACGTGCTGCCGATGCTCGAGAACTTCGGCTTGCGAGTGCTGGCCGAGCATCCTTACGAAGTCCTGCTGCAAGACGGCGAACTCGCCAGCGTCCAAGACCTGGAACCGAGATGCACGACGCGAGCGACGTCGATCTCGAACGGCTGAGGCGATGTTCAAGACTGCCTTCGCGCGACCTGGAACGGCGACAGAACGATGGCTTCAATCGGCTGTTGCTTGCCGCTGGCCTCGAACTCCGCGAGGTCGTTGTGCTGCGCGCATACTGTCGCTACCTGCTGCAGACTGGTTTGCCGTTCAGTCAACTGCTGATGGAGCGCGTGCTCGCCAATCACGCGACCATCACGCGGCAGCTCCGCACAACTCTTTCCGAAGTGCGCTTCCAGCTCGATATCGGCGCCAAAACGCGCGACAAAGAAATGGCGCGGTTCGATCGGGCCATCGTCAAGGCGCTCACGGGCGTCCGCAGCGCCGACGACGATCGCATTCTACGCGCCTACCTGCGCGCGATCCGGGCGACACTACGCACTAACTTCCACCAGACACCGCGCCGATGGTGGCTTGGAAATCATGGCTGTCACTCGTTCGATCCGCAGCGGCTGCCAGACCAGCGCTGCCGCGGCCGAAGTTCGAGATCTTGTCTACAGTCCGCGGGTCGAGGCGTGCATTTGCGCATGGGCTTTGTCGCCCGCGGCGGGATACGCTGGTCCGACCGCCGCGAGGACTTCCGCACTGAAGTGCTGGGCCTGATGAAAGCCCAGAACGTCAAGAACACCCTGATCGTGCCGGTGGGGCACCGGGGCTTCTTTCCGAAGCGCTTGCCGCATGGCGGCAGTCGCGATGACGTGCAGCGCGAAGTGATTGCAAGCTACCGGACGTTCATCCGCGGACTGCTCGATGTCACCGACAATATCGTGGGCGGCAAGGTCGTGCCGCGCGACTGCCTGGTGCGTCACGATGGCGACGATGCGTATCTGGTCGTAGCGGCGGACAAAGGCACGGCCACGTTCTCGACATCGCCAATGCGATCTCCATCGAATACGGCCTCTGGCTTGGCGATGCATTTGCCTCCGGGGCTCGGCTGGCTATGACCACAAGAAGATGGGCATTACCGCGCGCGGTGCCTGGGAGTGCGTCAAGCGTCACTTCCGCGAACTGGGCGTCGACACGCAGGGCCAGGAGTTCACGGTCGCCGGCATCGGCGACATGTCGGGCGACGTGTTCGGCAACGGCATGCTGTTGTCTCGACACATCAGGCTGCAAGCCGCCTTCAATCACCTACACATCTTCATCGATCCCGACCCGGACGCGGCAGTGAGCTTTCGCGAACGACAGCGGTTGTTCGATCTGCCACGCTCCAGCTGGTCCGACTACGATCGCAAGCTGATTTCAAAGGGCGGCGGCGTGTGTGAACGCAGCGCAAAAACGATTGCACTGACGGCCGAAGCACGGACTCTGCTCGGGATCGAGACGGCGGCGCTAACGCCAACCGAGGTGATTCGCGCCATCATCCGCATGCCCGTGGATCTGCTCTGGAACGGCGGCATCGGTACTTACGTCAAGGCGACCGACGAGAGCAACGCTGAGGTCGGCGACCGAACCAACGATGCCATTCGTGCGAATGGCAAGGAGTTGCGCGCGCGAATAGTAGGTGAAGGCGGCAACCTCGGTTGCACGCAGCGAGGGCGTATCGAATACGCTCGCAGGCGGCCGGATCAATACCGGATTTCATCGACAATTCGCGGGCGTGAATACTCGGACGTCGAGGTGAACCTCAAAATCCCGTTCTCGCAAGTGGAGAGCGCCGGACGACTGAAACGAACGGCGCGCGATGCATTGCTCAAACGCATGACCACCGCGGTGGCCGAACTGGTCCTGCGTAACAACTACCTGCAGAGCCAGGCGATTTCGACGCTCGAGCTGCGCATTCGGCCGAGCGCCTGATCGAGTACCAGAGTCTCATCCGATCGCTCCAACGCGCCGGCGATCTGAACCGGTCCATCGAGTACCTGCCGACCGAGGACGAGTTTCGACTGCCGCAAGCGCAAGCTCGGTTTGACGCGGCCGAGCTCGCCATCGCGCTGTCGTACAGCAAGATCTGGTTGTCCAATCAGTTGATCGAATCCGATCTGCCGG
>JADJRK010000003.1 GCA_016712285.1 Planctomycetota bacterium
ATTATAAAACAATAAATATATCAATTTTCTACTATAAATAGATGTTGTTAACGGAAATATAAAATTTAATATATTATAAAATATTAAATACTTACTTTTCTTAAAAAATAAAAAGTTTGTAAAACCATCGATTTCAATTTTTTTTTTACAACTTTACTTAAATATAACTTTTATTGATTTTAATTCCTTCTCTATATACATATCTAGTAAATAATCATTCTTTATAATTTATTTAAAAAATATTAAAAAATTTTTTTCATTTTATACAAAATTTATAATTCTAAAAATTATATTTAAAATTTTATATTTAAAATTTTTGACTAAACGTAGTTTTGAAATATTTAAAAACTTATTTTTTTTTTTTTTTTTTAAAAAAATAATATAAAACAATAACTACTCATTTTTTTATAGTATAAAAATCAAATATTGCCTAAAAAAAAAAAAAAAATTTTAAAATTTTATTAAATTTAAAGTAAAAAAAAAATTGTAATAAAAAATATTACTAAGTAAATAGTTAATAATTTTTCTATATATATATAAAAAAAACTAAAATATTTTTTATATTTAATAGAAAAAAAATTATTAAAAGAAAATAAACTTACAAACTGACGTTCAGAAAAATAATTTTGATGATCCCATAAACTTAGTTAACGTTTAAAAAATTTTATTTTTTTTTTTTTTGGATAATTAAATGGTTTCTTACATATTAAAAAAATTATTTAACTTTAGGTTTGTATGGTATTTTGATATTATAATTTTTTTAAAAATATTACCCTTATAAATAAATAGTTTTTATTTATTAATAAAGAATTTATATTACTAGAGTTATTAAACAAAATAATTTTTCTATTTATATTTAATTTTATTAAAAAAATTAAATTTATTAATTTTTATCGTAAAATATTTTTTTTTAAAAATTTCTTATCCATAAATTTATTTAATGATTATTTTTGTAACTCAACCTCATGGTGAAACCTCAGGTGAATTAGTTTTCGTCCTACCACCGTGAGGATGATCTACTGGATTCATAGCTACTCCTCTAACCTTAACCTTTTACCTAATTTCCTCAACTCTCCTGACTTACCGTAGATAATAAATTTTCTATAAATATTAGCATTTCTACCAGAACTTACCATAGTCTCGAATGAAATAGTTATTTTCTTTTTTTGTTGGTAATAAAATTACTACTATTTTTAAATCATTATTATTAAGTAAAATTTGCGCAAAAGTGCCACTTGATGTTACTAACTTAGATTTACTATTTATTAAAATATTTGATATAACAGATCCTTTTTTAAATACAAAATAGGCAAAAATAACCTAAGATATTATTAAAATAATACTTTGGTTTAAAGGTAAGTATTTTAAAAAAATCACTTAAAAATAAACCAGCTATAGGTTTTATTAAAGAAGTGGAACCATTTGAATACTTTATTAAAAAATAAAATAAATAATTAGATTTTGTGTACACAATATCTTTAATAACCGAAAGCGATTTATTTCTTCAAAATTATAATTTATTTTTATACTATCAAAAAATATAGAATTTTTTTTGTTAATAAAATCCTTCTACCACTTATATTTCTAGAACTATTATTTTTTTTTTTTACTTTAAGATAACTACTTGATGTTTTAATTAAATAAATACTTTTTTTATTTCTACTAGAATTAGATATTGATTTATTATTTATAAGTAAAATTATTAATTTTATAGAATTACAGTAAAGTCAATAAGATAAATAATCTATAATAACTTTTAACAATAAAATTTATTAAAAAAAAATTATTAAATATATTAGTATTAAAGTAACTTATATTTAAAATATAGTTTTTTTGAGTAGTAAATTTTATATTTAAATTAAAAAAAAAAAAAAATTTTCATAAATTTAAGTTTATTGTTAATAAATTTTTTATAAAAAAATTATTTTTAAAAAAAATACTGTTTTTTTTCATTCTCATTTACTTGTCTGTATAATGTTTTTTGTAACTGTAAAACACCAAACATTAGCGCCTCGGCTGTAGGAGGACAACCAGGTACATAAATATCCACGGGAATAATTCTATTACAACCTCTAACAACTGAATATGAATAATGATAATATCCACCTCCATTTGCACAACTACCCATTGATAAAACCCATTTTGGATCTAACATTTGTTCGTATAACCTTCTAATGCCGGGAGCCATTTTATTAGTTAATGTACCTGCTACTATCATTAAATCAGCTTGTCTTGGTGTAGCTCTAAAAATAACACCAAACCTATCAAAATCATATCTACTAACAGTTGCATGCATCATCTCTACAGCACAACACGCTAAGCCAAATGTTAACGGTCAAAATGATCCTTGTCTAGCTCATGATACTACAGCATTTGCTGGTGTAACTATATAATCTACTCTCATTACCTTATTAATTAAAATAAAATAAAACTAAACTCGTAATTTTCTTCTTAATTTTTTTATCATAAACTCGGGTCTAGGAATTCCATATATGGAGCGTCTATTAAACCTATTTGGTACACAAACTAAATCATGTTTACCTCTAATACAAGTAAATGACACACCTGGTAAATCTCTAGCCCCACCACCTCTAATTAAAACAGTAGAATGTCTACGCAAATTATGACCAATACCTGGTATATGAGCTGTAATTCTTTTTTTATTTGTTAAAATAACTTTTGCTATTGGCCTTTTTGCGGAATTTGGTTTTTTAGGTGTTAATATTCTAGCTCGCATTACAACACCTTTTAGAAAGGGATTACCTTTTAAGGCATTGTGTTTAAATTTTGTTATATTTCTATTTTGTTTATACTTATATAATAATGACATCAAAATAAAAATAAAATTATCATAAATACAATCAAGATGCAAATAAATTTAAAATTATTAAATAATCTTCAATAAAAAAATGTTTAATACATTAAAAAAATTTAGTATACAAATTAAGTAAATTAAGTTAAAATCAAGTAAAAGAAAATTATTCTTTAACTTTAAATTTAATAAAGTAAAAAAAAAAAATAATGAAAAAACTAATAAAAGTAAAAATAAATAAAAAATAATATTTAATATTAAGATGCCTAAAAAATACTCATTGTAGTAATTTAAATAGTTAAACATAAAAATTCATGAATAGAAGTATATTTCATTTATGACAACCACAAAACCCATTAAATCAAAACTCTTTAAAACAATTAAAAACGATAAATTTAAACTTTGGTCCACAACATCCGGCTGCTCATGGAGTACTAAGGTTGATTGTTCAACTAAACGGTGAGATAGTAGAAAAAACAGATCCACATATAGGTCTATTACATAGAGGTACTGAAAAACTTATTGAAGATAGAAACTATCTCCAAGGTTTACCTTATTTTGATAGGCTAGACTATTGTTCTATGTTAATGCAAGAGCATGCTTATTGCCTAGCTATAGAATCTTTACTAGGTACTACAAACTATAGTATTTCTTTTTCACAAATAAGAACTCTTTTTGATGAATTAACAAGAATTTTAAATCATTTATTAGCTATAGCTTGTCATGCTCTAGATGTAGGAAGCATGTCTAGTATGTTCTGGGCATTTGAGGAGAGAGAGAAAATAATGGAATTTTATGAAAGAGTTTCTGGAGCTAGAATGCATGCAGCTTTTTATAGACCTAATGAATTAAATATATTTTCTATTTCTAATTTCTTACTAGAAGACATTGTAAATTTTAATAGAAGTTTTTATCAAGTCTAAACGAAATGCATAATGTCCTAACATATAATAAAATATGAAAGCAAAGGTTAATAAATATTGGCGTTTATTCTACTGAAACTTGTTATGAATATGGGTTAACGGGTGTTATGTCTAGATCCACAGGAATAAAAAGAGATTTAAGGTTAAGTAAAATTGAGACTTATGCAAATTATTATTACCTAAACTTTAGAAGTTACATAGGGCAACATGGTGATTGCTTTGATCGTTTTTTAATAAGAATGAATGAGATGAGTGAAAGTCTAAATATAATTAATCAAGTTGTAAATAAATTAGCCTTAAAAAATATAAAAAAATATAAAAAAAATAATCAACACTTATTATTAAATTATTTAAATAAAAATCAATTAAATAAACATATATATAAAAACAATTATAATTCAATGGAGAATTTAATTAATCATTTTAAATATTGAAGTGAAGGTTTAAATATAGCGTCTAATTTTACATACCAATCTGTAGAATCCTCAAAAGGGGAATTTGGTGTTACTTTAATAAGTGATAATTCTAGCAAACCTTATAAATGTAAAATAAGATCGCCAGCTTTTCATCATTTACAATTAATACCAGCAATAAGTAAAGGTCATTTTTTAGCTGATTTGGTAGCATTGATAGGTACCGTTGACATAGTTTTTGGTGAAGTAGATAGATAATGTTAGATAAAAAAATATAAAAATATTATTAAATAAAAAATATAAAATTACAAACCTAAAAAAAACAAATAAAGTTTAATTTACAAAAATTTATTTTACAAAATAGAAATATAATAGAAAAGGAAAAGAAATGCATACATATTTATAAATCTTTAAATACCTATAGAATAAAAAATAATCTAATATGCCAACTAACTGGAAGAAAAAAAAATATAAAAAAACAATTTATGATGTCTAGACATGAGTTGAACAGATTCGTAAAAAATGGATATCTATCTAATATAAAAATCAAAAGTTGATAAATGCTAAATATTACACTACCTAATAAAATAAAAATAATTACAATTAATAATAATATAATAATACTAGATGCTAAAAATATTTGTAATATATTTAATATACATAATTTTTTTTTTTTAAAAGAAGTAAATACATTAGTTATTAAAAATAAACTATACTATGATAAAAATAGCATTATTAACGATTTAAATAAATTTTTTTTTTTTTGAAATTTTTTAATTATTAATAAAATAACTTTTCAAGGTAAGGGCTATAAAATAAAAATAAAATCTAAATCCTTTGAATTAGCTTTAAATAAAGCTAACAATGAAGTTTTAAAAAAAAAGGGGGTTGTTATTAAAAAAATTCACAAATACAAATTTTTAATAATTTTTAATAGTAATTACAACAATATTATTTATAAAATTTTAAATCTAAGATATATAAGTGTTTTTACTAAAAGAGGGTTAAGATTAAATAGACAAAATATATTAAAAAAAATCGGCAAAAAAAATACAAATTAATAAATAATTAATATTTTTATATCCTTAAATATAAAGTAATATTATTTTAATACCTAAAACTCCAGATAGCGTAGATACAGAAAAAAAATCATAATATAACTTTAGACTTTTATTATATCTAGCAAATTTACCACATTTTATAACATATGTACGTTTTTTTGAATTACCACCTAAACCTATTTTTCCTTTTACTTTAATATAAAATCCCTTTAAATTAAATTTTTTTATATATGGAAGAAAAGAACTAATTAAAAAAACTTTTAAAAAATATAAAAATCTTCTATGTTTTTTAAATGACATTTTTATCATTTTTATCTGCAACCAATTTCTAAGTAAATAAATATCTTGAAATAAAAGTGAAGAGAATATTAAACTATAATCTTTACTTTTAAAGTACCTAAGTGATTTTATTTTATTAGAAAAAAATAGTTTTTTCTTTACAAATTTATAAAATAAAATTTTTTTTAAAACATATCTATAATTTTTATATAAAATAATAATACTTTTATTTAACTTTTTTTCTAAAAAATAATAAAGATAGAAGTTTAAAGATAACATATAAAAATTATTTTTATTAAATTTTTTTTTTATTTTTTTAAAATATGTAAATAAAAAATAAACAAATAAATTAATATTAAAATTTAAATGCATTTTAGCTAGATTTAAATTATATTTAAAGCTAGAATATAAGTAATAATAAAACAAATTATGGCTTAAGGAGTTAGTTTTTTTTTTTTTTAATATAGATAGTTTTAATTTCAATATTTTTTAAAAAAAAATATAAAATATATTATTTTACATATTATACATTTTTAAGATTATTATTTTCCTCACTTCTAGTATTACTTCATAGATTTCTATTTGTTCTAAACCATAAAATATAACTATTTTTTTTAAATAAAGGTAATCATAAACTCATAAAATTAAGGCTAATAAGTCAATTATTTATCTGTCTTATTAAATTAGTAAATAGTCTAAAATAAAATTGTAAATAGTTGTTAATTATAAAAAAATTATTTTGTCTAAAAAAAAAGTTTATTATTAAAAAATCATTTATTAATTTATTTGTTTCATATGTAGATTTTATAGAAATAGATAAAAATATTACAAGAAAAAAAAATTTAACAATACTTGAATCTAAGAAGGAGAAAAAAATACCAGAAGATAAAATAACAAAATATACAAATAATATAACTCTAGTAAAATGAAATTTAAAATAACTTAAATTAATTCAGGTAAACATATATTTATGCTTTTAGCAATATATTTATATAAATTTGCTTAAGAATGGAATTGAACCAATGGCCTTTAGGTTTTCAGCCTAACGCTCTACCACTGAGCTACTTAAGCATTTTTTTTTCTATCATCTATATAATATAAGTAATACTTATTACTAAAAAACCAATTCAAATAAATAAAAAATGTTTTCAATTCAATTGAGTAAATTGATCAAATCTATACCTAGGTACTGTACCTCTTATCATTATCGCAAATACACACATTAATAAAATTTTAAATATTAATACTATATATGGCATTCATTTTTATTGTTATTACATAGCATAAATTACGTAACCTACTACAAATGATAAAAATATGAAAGTCTCCATTAATGCAAAACCCATTAAAGTTGAATTAAATAAATTTTCTACTTCTTCTGGATTTCTTGAAACAGCTAAATTATAACCTGCAAATAAAATTCCTGTACCTAAAACACCAAATGCAATAGGTAACATGCAACCACCTAATACTAAAACCTTTACTGCTAGTACTAGTAACATGATAACAACTAAAGATTAAAGAAATTTAAATATTTTATTGTAGATTAAAAATTTTTGTTTATAAACTCTTGAGTTTTTATAGTTTAAAAATAAATCAATATATGAATAAATTATTTTTTGTTTAATATTTAAATAATCATTATATAAAATAAAACTAGCTAAATTTTTATATGCAAATTTATACCTAAAATTAGTTTTTAAATACTTTATTTTATATAAATATGAGGTTTTAAGGAATTTTTTATATTTTTTGTCTACTTTAGTACATTTAATATAAAATGCAGGTTTTAATAAATCTAGTACCCAAAGATTTAAGAAATATATATCATATAAATGCTTATTGATTGATAAATTAAAATAAAAATAGTTTTTATAAATATAATTATCAGTCATTAAAAAAAAGTTATTAATATTAAAAAAAAAAAATTTTCAAATTTTATTTAAAATTAATCATATCTTATTATTTAACGATTTCTTTGAAATTAAATTAATATTCTTTAAAATAACTTTCTCAGATTTATTTATTATATCTAATGACATTAGTATTGATTGGTTATACATATAGTTATTATTTTTTTTAAATTTTATAAAATAGGTTTTCTTCAATTTCTACATTACTTATGATTACACTAAAAATTAAATCAATGAAAATAATAATATAAAAAAACTAATGGAATTTACAACAGAACTATAAGCAAAAAAAGCCTTAAAATAGTTTACATCAAATAGTAAACTTATTAAAAATAATATACTAAATAAAAATAATATATAAAATACTCATGAAAAATAAAAAAAAAAAGAACTTAAATTTAATAATATTATAAGTAAAAAATAAAAAAAAAAAACTAAAAAAAAAAATGTAGTATAAAATAGTATAGATATTAAGCTCAATCCTTTATAAACCTCGATTTTATAAAAATGAATTGGTGAGAACCCTAGTTTAAATAAAAACGCGATATTCAAGGATATGAATAATAGTAAAAATTGTGTATAATATACATTAGATATATTTACATTATAGAAATAAAATAAATAATTTATTACTGCTCACTCAGTAGTATTAAAATAATATAAAAAATTTATTATTGAAAATACAAATAAAATAGAACTAAAAAATGCAGTTCAATACTGAAAGAATAACATAGATAAAAACTCATTAGTTTTTGAAAATAATTTTATAGAAATTTTTTTCTCATTATCTTTATAAAAGTTTGATGAGTTAACGAAATTATAAAATAATATACATGAACAAACCTCTAAGAAAAAAAAAAAAACTAATAAATTATTTGTTAAAAATATAAATGGTAAAAAACAACTTAAATTAATTAATGAAAAAAAAAAATCTGTTTTATAAACTTCATTACCAAATTTTAAAGAAGTTAATAATAATAAAAATACTAAATTTATTACTACTAACATAAATATTAGAGAAAGATTAAAATTTGACAATCTTAGATTATTTCATCATAATGTATCAGAAAATCCTCTTATTAATACAATAAATAATACAATTAGCGTTAAAATTAAAAAATTAACTCTAATATAAAAATCAAAGGACAATTTTTTAAAAATATTTTTACTCATAATAGTTTCTGTAAAAAGAAAACTTAAATTTATATTAAAAAAATTTACTTTATAAAAAAGAGTTCAAAAAAAAAAAAATAAATATATATATATTAATAGTATGTAATACTCTGAAAATATAATTAACATCAAAATAAAATTAAAATTTTAGTGAGAAACTAGTTACTAACATTATTCTAACGTTATATAAACTCAATGTATTGAATTCAAAAAGATTTAGCATTTCTACACATTTTAATAAAATTAGTATATCACTAAACATAGTAATAACTTCATTTAGAATTAAAGTTAACTCTATCTTAAAAAGATGCTCCCTTAGATTATATTGATGTTTTTTATGTCTATTAGGACTCTTTAATACATTTATGTTATTTATAAAATATTTTTTTTTTTTTATTATAAATTTTACTATCAATCTAATGTGTAAAAAATAAAATAATATAATTCTTAAATAAATATCATATTTGATTTTATTTTTTTTTTTACTAAAGTTATTTAATGGTGTTATATAAGATAGAATTATTTTATTTTTATTCAATTTCTACATAAATCTATAAAGTACTCTTATTATCTAATAATTTAGCTAATGCTATTATTACACTTTTTAATGGTAAATTTTTAGTTTTTTTTTTTTTTTTTAAAGTTTTTATATTTTTAAAAAAATATAACATATTAAATTATTTTTAATTCTAACTCTTAACTATTTACATATAGCATTACATTGGATTTAGATTGTAGTTTATAAATAATTCTGATGAATAGAATAGAATTAAACTTTATTCTTAAAATTGTATAATTTTTAGGCACTTCAACACCTCATTTCTTTAAAGAGCCTTTGCCTTTACCCATTCTAGAGTTTTTAGATTTTCTTGTTACCGGTGTGTTATATTTTAAAAATATTCAAAGATTATTTTTAATCAAATTAGATTTATATTTAATAGTCTTTTTTATTAATTTTCTTACAAATTCAAAATAGCTGTATTCTATAAAATAATGTTTCCTTGTAATTATACTTACTTCTTTATTTTTATAAAATAAACTTTTAGTTTTTTTAAATCTTTTTTTAAAAGATATTTGTTTTTTTGTATTTAAATTTTTAAACCTCATAATAAAACATTTTATTAAATTTTTATTTAAATTATATATTTAAAATTAAAAATTTTTTTTAAAATTAATTTTAAAAAAACAAGATAATATGTATACATTAAGAAAAATAAAAAAATAATATATATATCGTAAGTAAAAATATTTAAATTATTGCTGTACAAATAATTAGTATCTATAGACAAAGAGTTTTTAAATATATAAAAGGTATAAAATATAATATTACTTTCTTGTCCTAAAAAATTTAAATTATCTACAAAAATGTTAAAGTAATAACTATTAGTAAGGTAATTATTTATATAAAAGTATGTATTTTTAGTATATTTTTGTAATTCTTGAACTATAGTATTATTTAAGTTAATATTTTTAATAAAGTTTAAAAAATAAATATTCTTTAAACTAAATATATAATAATAGAAAATTACTAAAAATATAATTAAGTGTAAAAAAAAAAGGTTTCCTTTAGATTTAAAGAAACTAAAAAACTCTAAAGTAAAAACGTTTAATGTATTTGGTACGTAAAAAAAGAAAATATTTTTTTTTTTAAAAAAAAAAATAAAAACTAAACAATAAAATACAAATTTTAATATATTTAGGTTATCAATATTAAAATTATTTTTATTTATTACAAATAGTATATATATTATTATGAAATTAATAAATATTGTATATAAATAAAATATTAAACATACAAAATTATTTATTTTATTAAGCCTTAGTACAATTTTATGGTTTATTAAATAAAAATATATTAATATATATATATATATAATAAAATAAAATAAGTCATCTTTTAGGAATCCTAAAAAATTATGTATTGATGTTAACAAATTATATCTAATTACTAATAAAAATAAAAATAAGTTTACGATTAAATATGAATCGTAATTAACAACAAAGTTTAAAATATTATACTTATTTAAATGCAATTTTAAAATTAAATAAAGTAGCGCATAAAAAGAAAAAATTTCTACTATATCTCAATTCCATCAACCACCTCAATCTAATTCTTGTTGGGCCCAGTATGCTCCTAGTAAAATGGAAATAGATAAAAAATTTATATTTATTTTTAATATTTTTTTAGAAACATTAAACATTAGTTTAACTTTTTTAAAAAAAATATTAAAAATAATAGATTTACGAATAAATATATATCCCATGTATGAATAAGAAATGTATAAAAACCAGGGGTGAATAAAAAATACTCCATTAGTCAGCTTTATATTTAAATTCTTTAAATATAAATATATATTTTCTACATTAATAGTATTTGTATTTAATTGATAGTTATAAAATAGATGTAAAGAAATAAAAAAAAAAAAAAAAAATTTCAATTCTTTTTTTATTAAAAATAATGTAATTAATAATAAAATATACATATTATATTTTACATCTACAATAAAAAGTAATATATTTCATATTAAATTAGTTTTAAAAAAAGAACAATTAAATAAATCTAAACAAAATCATATAATCAATAAAGTTAATATATATATATTAAAAATATTAATTATAAAATATTCTTTTTTTTATTCTCTTTTTTATTCTTTTTTTTTTTTTTAAAAAATTTAATTTATATTTATTAAAAACTAAATTTATGTTAAATTGGGTGTTTAATGTTTTATTTAAAAAAACACCTAGTATAGTATTCATGTTTATATAGTTTTTAAAAAAAAAAAAATTAGTATTTTTTGTATTACTAATTTTAATAGTTTTTAAAAATTTTATAAATAATTTTAAACCTTGCTTTGTAGATTTAACCGCTTTTTTTTTTATTTGTAACCTCAACAAAAGTAAACCTATAGAATAAAAAAACGATGAGTTTAAATTTTTAAAAAAAAAAAATATGTTATTTCTTGAATAAAAATAATATAAATTTATATTATTTTTATTCAAGAAATAACATAAATTTATATTATTTATACTATTTTTAATAATAAATATTTGATATTTTTTTTTATTTGTATAAAAATTATTTAAATAAAAATTATATATATTTTTATACAAAATATTTAATTCGAATTTTTTTTTTTTTAAAATTATATAGTTTATTTGGGTAGATAATAGGACTTGAACCTATAACCTTCAGAATCACAATCTGATACTCTACCATTAAGTTATATCTACCTATTTATTTTTATTAGAATTGTCAACTAAGAGCGTTAAATTGCCAATCATATAATAAAGAAAGTATTATAAATAATATAAAAATAATTAGAAAAAGATATTCAAAAATAGAAATATTCAACATATTAAATAATATAGGAAACAAAAAGGTAAATTCTATATCATATAGAATTAAAAATATACATAACATAGAAAAATTTATGTTTATTTGCATGTTTAATTCAGATAAAGTTTTGAAACCACATTCATAAAATTGTTTCTTTGATAAATGATTTTTTTTAGTATAAAAATATTCAGCACCTCATGTTAACAATCAAAAAATTATACTAAAAATAGCTACATTTTGTAATAAATATATTACTACTATATCACCCATTCTTCTTTTTTTAGATTTAATTTACTTAAATCAAAAAAAATTATTTATAAAAATAGAATTTTTTTTTAGTAAAGAATTATTAAATAACTCACTTGAATTATTATCAATAAAATTATAGTTAAAGTTTAATGTACGAAATAAAATTAAAAGTAAAAAGGCAAAAGAAAATTCAAGACCAGCTAATCCTAAAATAAAAAATGTTATAGATGTAGTAGTTATATCATCAATATAAGAACCAAGTAGAATGCTTAAAGAATACAAAATTAATCAGGTTATTTCAGAATATAGCAGTAAATTTAAAAAATTATTAGGATTGAATAAAAAACCAAATATTGATAATCAAAAAAGTAATAGAAAAAAATTTAATCAATTTAACATAATAATAATTTATTTATAATTCAATAACCTCACTTCTATTTATTGAAACTTGACTATTAAATACATTGAAGAAAACCTCTTGTAAACCTTCAGAAGGGAAATCCTTTAACAAAGGATATTCATTTTTTGAATAATCTAATAATAATTTTCTTGTATCCCGTTTATTAATAAAATGAATTCCATACATCTCACTTGTTTCTCTTTCTACTCACCCAGCGTTTTTATAAATTCAATCAACAGATGATATATAATTGAAATTATTGTT
This sequence comes from Planctomycetota bacterium, assembly GCA_016712285.1. Lineage (GTDB taxonomy): Bacteria > Planctomycetota > UBA8742 > UBA2392 > UBA2392 > JADJRK01. The sequence continues at coordinate 12,825 of JADJRK010000003.1, forward strand.
TAAATAGTTATTTATTATTAAGAAGTAAGTTAATTTTAATTTTAAAGCATAAAAATAATAAGTATAAAATGTCAATAATTTATTATTTTTTCAAAAAAAATTTAAAAAATTGCTTTTTTTTGTATATGATATTGTATCAATGGCTGAGTTGTCTATTAAAAATGATTCTGATAAAAATATCTCATTTTTTAATATTATATTTAATAAGTAATTTCAATTTTTATCTATAAAAAATATAAAGTGATTTGAATGTAAAGTTTTAGATTTTCACATAACTATAGAAGATTTTTCTAATATTAAAAATAAATTAATAGGTAATTTATATTCGTAATACATTCAACAATTTTCCTTTATTTATATAAAGGAAAATATATTTATTTTCTAATAATACTCATTGAATTTTATGTATAAATGTGAAATATTTTAGTATAAATACTTTCATAATTACGGGTTTAAATAGAAAATAAATAAATTTTTCCTATATAAAGAAGATAGCAGTACCAAAAAAAAAAAAACATAAAAAATTTATTTTTTTAAAAAAAAAATATATCAAAAATAATAGTAAAATTTCTTTAAATAAAAGAGTTTTTAATTTTTCTTTATTTTTATAAATTTAGTTTAATTAATTTTAAGAAATAAAATTATATTGTTAATTAGGAAATTAACTCACTAAACTTTATTTATTAAAATGGAATGGCATAGAGGTCCTTACTATACTTTATCGATAAAATCTATTTTTAATTATTTTGCAATTTTATCAGTAAGTTTTCATGATATTCATTCTTTATTCGGATTTTTTACATTTTTAATTGTAGCTTCTCAATTAGTTAGTGGAACTATGTTAGCCTTTAGTCTAATTCCTGAACCAATGCTTATACCTATGGTTAGAGAAGAAGAAGATCTAGAGGATTTATATACTGATGATTTTTTTTGATTACATGAAAGAGGTGTAGATTTAATATTTATATTCTCTTATATACATTTATTTAGAAAATTGTACCTAAATGTTTTTGAGTATGAGAATGAATCAGCTTGGAAAAGCGGTGTTTTTACATTTTTAATTTTTCAAGTAGTAGTTTTTTGTGGATTAGTTTTATGCGGTACTCATTTAAGTGAAATTACTTTAACAATTGCAGCTAATATTTTACATACTTTTTTTATGTTTAAGGGTAAATTTTATTGATGGGTTTTTACTGATAAACAACTAAATACTGATACTTTAATAAGATTAGCTTACGCGCATTATTTAGCTGCGTTTTTTATGGCTTACTTAGGTTTAATTCATGGTATAGATATGCATTATGATTGAAAAAATGAAACTACATTTGATGGAATTGATACCGAAATGGTTTGGTTTGACGAGGCACTCTCAAATGAACTTGGTCATTTTATTGATATAATATTAATAATAGTTTTTGTATGTTGGTTTGTTTATCCTGAACCAGAGGCTTTATCTTATGAAATTTTTATGTGAGGAGATATAGGTTTAATAACAGACGTGAGATATTATGGTGTTGCACCACATTGATATTTTAGGCCTTTTATGGCATGGTTAATTGCATGTCCACATCATAAAACTGGAGTCTTTGGATTAATATTTTATTTTTTTGTTCTATTTTATCAACCAGTACTACATGGTACATCTGATCAAATTAATTATAATAAGAGAGTGTATTTTATATTTAATTATTTTATTAAAAGAAATAGATTCTTTCCCGCATCTTATTTTAACTTAGAATTAAATTTATATCATCATATTACATATAGTTTATTTATAGGTTGTTGTTTATATGCAGCTTCCTTTTTACCATACGGTAGATTTTACAATAGACTAGGTGGTAATATAGGAATGTTATTGTCATATATATATGTTTTTATTTACTTAGGTTTCCCTGTATTTAGAAGGCCTATTATTCTAGAGTTGTTTTTTTATTCATTATATTCAAGAACAAATTTTATCCATCAGTATAACTTTACAAAATATACAGCGCTGAATTAAATATTATGATTTGTTTTTATAATTATATTTTAAATGTCGATAAAGTTTTCTTTACTTATAATATAAATTTTTTAATCATAGAAAATTTTTTTTCTAGTTTCTTACACAACTTAAATATAAAATATAATGATAAGTTCTTATTACAATAATTTATTAAATTTATTTAATTTTGAGTTTTTATTTAACATCAATTCTATAAATATTATATTTACCAATATTTCTTATATTTTTAATTATCCTATTTTTTTATTATTTGGTTTTTTTTTTTTTTTTACTACACTAATTAGTTTAATTTTTATTTCTTATTTAGGTTTATATGGTGTTTTTTGGTTAAATCTAATTTCTTTATTTTTTTTATGAATATCGTATATCCCATATTTAAACTTTATATTTAAGGATAATAATTTTTATTATATTACAATAGGGAAGTGAATGTATTTAAGTCAAAATTATAAAGTTTCTTTTGACTTTTTATTCGATAATGTATCGTTTAGTTTCTCGTTTCTAACATTAACAATAGCTATATTTGTGTATATTTATACTTTTTCTTATTTTAGGTACGAACCATTAGTAGAGAGATTAGTATTATTTCTAAATGCATTTATTATAAGTATGGTTTTTTTAGTTTCTTCTGGTAATTTTATTATGCTATTCTTAGGTTGGGAAATGATAGGTTTAACTTCATTTTTATTAATTAATTTTTGATCAACAAGAGTTGGAACTTTAAAGGCGGCTTTTAAAGCTTACTCATTTAATAAAGTTAGTGATTTTTTTTTATTTTTTGCTATTTTACTAAGTTTTCATTTAACATATACATTAGATATAATAACATTTTTGTCGACTATTCAAATGTATACTTCCTATTATATATATATATTTAATATTAAATTTAATACTATAGAAATTATTTCATTACTTTTACTAGGATCTGCATTCATAAAATCTGCTCAATTTGGTGCGCATATATGATTGCCTGATTCAATGGAAGCTCCTGTACCTGCGTCTGCTCTAATTCATTCTGCTACTTTAGTTTCTGCTGGTATTTATCTATTACTAAGGTTTAATAATTTATTTGATCATTCAAGTTATAGTTATTTATTAATATCTATAATTGGATCTTTTACAGCTCTTTATGGTGGGTTAACATCTATGTTCCAATCTGATGTTAAAAGAATATTAGCTTATTCAACAATTAGTCATTGCGGATTTTTAATGGTTATGTATACAACTGGAGTTTTAGAATATGTAGTATTATATTTATATATCCACGGCTTCTTTAAAGCTGCTACATTTCTTTGCGTTGGTAATATTATAAGATTTTCTAGAAACATTCAAGACTATAAAAGGATGGGTTTTTTCTATAAATTTTTACCATTTGAGGCATTTAGTTGTTTTATTTGTTTAATAAATTTAGGTGGGTTACCATTAACATTAGGTTTTTACAGCAAACATCTATTATTGTTAACATTAAATAGTAATTATTTTTTATACTATTTAATACTTATAAATTGTATACTAGCAGCATTAACAGGCTTATACTATTCTTCTAAATTATATTATTATGTATTTTTTGATTTTAAAAAATCTAAAAAAATTTTATACCAACAAGCGCAACAAAATACTTTAAATTCAAAGTTTTACTCAAATACAACGTTTATTGCTAATATATCTATTACCGGTTTAATATTAACATCATATACTATAATTTTGTATTTATTTTCTTTATACAATTTAAATATAGAAAATTATAGTGATTTTTCTAAAGGATATGTAAATATAAATTATATTTATATTTATATTTCTCAAATAAGTTACCTTAATAATTTAAGTTATTTAAATTGAATAATAATTTTATTAGCTATTACTATTATTTTTTCTAAATGACGATTTAATTCCTTTAATTATACTTTATATAAAAATATATATTTTATTATAATTTTTAGTTTTTTTATATTTAATTTATCTTTAATTTAAATTTTATTAATATTTTTATAACAATTTCTTTATGTGGGGTAATATTTCGACAGAAGCTTCGTATCAGTTAAACTTTAATGTTGGTTTTTCTACAACTAGATCGGATGTTTTAGTTCATTTAGCACAATGACAGTATTGATGGTGATTTTGATTTGCATTAGTCTGGAGTTTTTATTATTTAATAATGCTTAGAGTTATAAGATTTAGAGTTTTAAAGATGAGACCAAAAATTTCTACTAGTTATAGACCTCATGGTAAGTGAGGTGATTTTTTAGCTTGTATAATACCAATGATTTGATGTGTGAATATATTATCTAATTCTAATTTTATTCTTAGGTTAATAGAGTGACAAAATGAATCAAGTCTTTTTACTGTACGAGTAAGGGCAAGGCAATGATATTGAATTTATAAATTTGAACTTAAAACAATTACAGATATCCTAACTGCACCAAAAAACATAGGGCATAATAAATGACAAATTAATACATTTGGTGATCTTCAAACAACTGACGATTATTTACATATTTTACAACTTAGAGCTCAAAACAGATGGGTAAAAAAATATTGATCAGATATATTAAGTAAATCAGCAAAAGCTAAAAAGTTTCATTTAATTTCCCCTCAGGAAAATTTTATACTAAATGAGTCAAAATTTAAAATTAATTTCAATAATATTATGTTAAATTCTGGAAGTGAATTAAATAAGTTTAATTTTTCTTTAAATTATTTTCAAAATAATATTAATTTTTTTAAATTTTCTGAATTAGATACTTTTAATAAAATTCCATTTTCTTCAAGTAGTTTTTTTAAATTAAAAAATTTATTTTTTATTAATACTTTAAAAAAAAAAAATCAATTTATAAATGGGATTTACTCTAATATCTTTAGTACCACCACTAGTACTAATTATTTATACCCAGATTATATAGAGTCAACTAGGTGAAATAAAAGAGGTTTAGGAGTTAAATCCCCAGTTAGGTTAATAAAAAACCCAAGTCTAACCTCCATGGACTTTGAAGATAATAATTTTTTATTAAGATTTAGGTTTAATTTTAATAAAGATAATGTTATCGAGGATAAACAATTTTCTCATAACCCTTACTTAGTATTAAAGCAAAAAAAATATAAAAAAAAAAAAATTATTCCATTAAAAACTAAATATTTTATAGACGAGGGTGGTAATAAGACTAGAAAAATAAAGTATTCTGGTTATCCTATTTTAATTGACAATAAAATTTTTGATAAAAATATTGAGGACCCTAATATTCAATATAGAATGGTAAAAAAAGCTAAATTAAGGCATGATTTAATTCCAGTTACTTTAGCAAGACGAATTTTAAGGACTAAAAAAACATTAGTTCTTCCTGCGCACATTAATATAACGTTAATTACTAATTCTTATGACATAGTACATTCTTGGTTTATTCCTGGATTAGGTATTAAATTAGACTGTGTACCAGGTAGATCTACTCATCATACCTTTTTTATAGATAACGTTGGTTTTTACTATGGTCAATGTGCAGAGATATGTGGTAGGTACCATCATCATATGCCTATAAGAGTGTGCGCATTGCCATTTGAACATTTTTTAGTGTGATGACATAATTTTGGGTTACCAAAATTATTATTTTCAACATCACAAAAAAGGTATGAAACTTATTATGCTTTTAGAAAATATGTTTGATAATTTAATTAATAATTTTAGGTTGGTTATTTTACATTTTTTTTAGTGTGATCTTAGCTTTGAGTTAACGCTAATTAAATGCATAACACATGCAAATTTTTTTTTATTAAATAGTTATTTAATAAAAAAGTGTATAGGTGAATAATTTATAATATTTTTTTTTACTTTAATTAAAATAATTATATATATATATATATACATTAAACACTTTAAAAGTTAATAAAAATTTATAAGAGTGGATATTTTTATTATAAAACATTAAGTATTAATTAAATTAATTAGCTAAATATGTTTAGTTGAGTTTAGCGATAGAACAACCACATATAGGTATGAAAACAACCTTATCTAAAAAGACAGCAGTGAGGAATTTTGGACAATGTATATTTATATGATCCAGCAAATTAATGGAAATGATGAAGATAAAAATATTGTAAAGTTTACTCGTAATAATTTTATTAATATTTATTATAAGAAGTTATGGCTAATACATGTGCCAGCAGCCGCGGTAATACATGAGTAACAAGCGTTATTCATATTTATTAAGTGTAAAATATATATAAATTATATTAAATTAACAAAATATATTTTTTTTATTTAATAAAATAATTTAAATTTAAAAATAAAATTTATTACTTAGCGATTAAATGCATAAAGGTTATATATTTTTCTATAAATTTTTAATATTTAAATTTTATACTATATATGAAAGTATAGGTAGCGAATAGGATTTGTGACCCTAGTAGTCTATACTTTAAACTAAAGAAAAAATTTACATTATTTTCTTACTTGGGTAGTACAATCGCAAGATTAAAACTTAACAGAATTGGCGGGAATTTGTTCTAACGGTGGAATATGTGGTTTAATACGATAATCCACGTAAAACCTTACCAACAAAAAAAGTATTATTTAAATTTATTAAAATTAATATTTTATTTAAATTTTTTATATTTAGGTATTGCATGGCTGTCGTCAGTTCGTGCCTTGAAGTATAGAATTAAGTTTTTTAACGAACGAAACCCTTATATTAATATATAATTAAGTTTTTAATTATTTATTAATAAGAATTTTATTTAACAGTAAATATATAATATATTTACTGTTAATAAAGTACTTTAGGCTGAAGTCAAGTCATTATGGTCTAGATATGTTGGGCTACACACGTATTACAATAATAAATACAAATAGTTTTCATAAGAGATTAGTAAAAAACCTTAAAAAATTATTTTAGTTCAGATTGTTTTATAAAATTTAAAACATGAAGTAGGAATCGTTAGTAATTGTAAATTAGTATGTTACAATGAAAATTAAGTCAAATTTTGCACACACTGCCCATCACGCTCGAAAATAAAATTTAGAATAAAATAAAAATTAAATTAAATTTTATATTTTTTATAATTTTAAAGATTAAATTTGAGTGAAGTTGACACAAGGTACTGGTAGGGGAACCTGTTGGTGAAATATTTTATTTTATATTTATTATTTTTATAAATATTTTTTTTTAGATTTATGGTTGATTATTTAAATTTTTATAGATATTTTTCTTTTGAAGATTTTATTGTAGTATTTTTATTATATAATTTTTTTAAATTTTTAATTTTATCAGCTATAAATGAATTGACTTGGCCAACTCAATTTTTTAACAGAAGACACTCATATAGTTATACATTCTTAAAATTTAGAACCTATACTGAAACATTGTTAAAGTTAAAGAATTATAATTTATTTTTTTTTATTTTTAATATTTTTTTTATAAAAAAAAAATATTTAAACAAAGTTTAATTTTTATTTTTTAAATTTAAATAATATGTTGTTTTTTTTTTTATATAAAATTGTCAATAACTTTAATTTTTATACCTATAAATTAAATTATACAACCAAAGTTAATACTAATTTTAAAAACATATCATTTAAAAAGCTGTTTGTCGTTATTGATTACAATAATAATAATTTTTTTTTAAATAAATTAATATTCAATGAGTTGTTAGTTAAATTTATTTTTACTAATTCTATAACATCTAGTCTATTAAAAATTTTAGTAATAAACTTATACTTAAATTCTGTATCTATAGAAATTAACTCTAATAATATTATAGTAAAAAAAAACACTAAATTTTTAGATAAAAATATTTTATACAAAAGTTTTAATAGGTTATCTTATCCTGTTAATATTATTCGTCAAAAAACTATAAAAAAATTTTATCAAAATTTTATTAACGAAAGTGAACAAATTATAAGTAATATTAAAAATAAGTGATTAATTAATTTTGCTAATACATCGTTAGATAAGTATATAAGTTTAGATTCTATAGTATATAATATTTTATTTTTAAGAAAAAATAAAGTCTTTAATAAAGGTAGATACTCTAGGAATAGGCAAACTTATAGAACCGGTGTTTATTGATGTTTGTATATAAATGTAATTTTAATTATAGGGTTATACTTTTTGTTTTATCGTTTTTCTATAAATTACGGTTATCTATGGTGAGGTTTATTTTTATTTTTTTTCTCTTTTATCTTCTCTAAAACGTTAAAGTATTCATTTTTTAATCCAAAAAAGGTTATTTACGAATGGTTAAACATTTTACAGTGGGTAATTTCTATTTTATTTAAATAAATAAATTAATATTTTTAGGGGGAATAGTTTAACGGTAAAACTTTAGTCTTCAAAACTAATGTCATAGGTTCGACTCCTGTTTTCCTCGAGTTTTATTATGAGGGGTTATTTTAGTTTATATTCATTAAAGTATAATTTTTTTTTTTTTATTTTTAAAATTGTTTCAAATATTTTTAATATTAATACGAATAGAAGATATTCATTTTTTTTTTTTTATAAATATAAATTTATAGAGTTTTATAATAATTTTTTTTTTTTTTTTTTAGATAAAGTTTATCTAATTATTTTTAAAAAATCTAATAAAGTTAGGTTTAGAGTAAATTATCGATTAGAACAAACTTCATGAAAATTTTATAATAATGCTTTTGTATCTAATAATTTATTAGGACTTAGGTCTATATGAGATTCTATAAAGTATTGGTTGTTGAGTTTAATATTAGGTGGGTTCATATTTTACTACTTGACTTATCTAAGGTTACTACCTTTCAGTAAAATAATGTTTGAATGAATTTTAATAATAATGTTTGTATATTGATTTTTTTCTGGATTTGTTTTTTTTATAAAAAAATACCAATATAGTAAGTACACTTCTATTATACAAAGATTTTGAAAAAGAAGTTATATTTTATTTTGGTTAATTGAAAGTTGTATTTTTGTTTGCTTTTTTTATCTAACCTTAAATGCTTCCGAAGAACCAACTTATATGTACGATCAAATAAAAATTTATAAATTACACTTATTTTCATGAAGGTTGTTTTTACTAAAATTAATACCGACGATATTTTTAATAATTTTTGGTTATTTATTACTATTAAATTTAAAATGAAATACATTTTCAAAACAAAATATATTATTAGTACTAATAACCTTAAATTTAATTTATATAGTTTGATTAGAGTTTTATCAATTTTTTCATATTATTAATTTTTACAATGATTTAACTTGATCTTATGACTCTGAAGAATTGATATGAAATTTGGACGTAGAGTTCAGAAGAACAAGATTATTTAATAACTATTTAGCTATTTGTTTACTAGCTAAGTTTTGACATTTAATCTTTATATTTTTATTTTGAGTTTTTTTTTTATTACGCATAAACGAGATAAAAAGAGTTAGATATCCTTTGTTAGCAGCTAACTTACAAAATTTTATAATTTTGTATATAATGTCCTGATTGTATATGAGTCCTTGATTAAAATTTATTTTTAGAAAGCAATTAGATAACTCTTATTATTGATTTTTTTTAAATAATAGGTATGTTTTTTGACGTGTTTTTTTTATGGATATAAAACTATATTTAATTGGATTTTTTGATAGAATTTTTAGTACTAGTAATATTAAAAATTTTGGTGTATTTGAATTTTATTATTTTAACCAAGGTTCTACTTTATTTGGCTATAACAATTATACTAAAGAATTTATTAAAGATTATATAATATACCAATTAAATTAATTTATAAAATGATTATTTTTATTTGTGTTATTTTTATTATATATTTTTTTAATTATATTTTTTTAATCAATATTCATATTTATTTATTTTTTTTTTTTTTATTGAATATAAGAATATCGACTTTATTTATTTATTTATTTATTTTTTTTTTCTGGTCGTATACTATTTATTTTTCTATTTCACTATATATATATAAGTGTATATATATATATATATTATATAAAAGGTGATTCAAAAAAATTCATTTTTATTTATTGATATAAATAATTTATTCTCAGATATTTTTAAAAATTTATTTTTTTTTACTAAAAAAATTAATTCTTTTAGTTCATATGTTGAAGTGTTTAAATACTATACCTTAAGATTTAATGACTTAAGAAAATATTTATTAAAAAAATATGTCTACACAATAAATCATAAAAGAATAGCAATAAATTATTTTTTTTTTAGTATGTGAACTGGTATGTCTGGAGCAGTTTTAGCTACTATGATAAGATTAGAATTAGCTCATCCAGGAAGTCCATTCTTTAAAGGGGATTCATTAAGGTATTTACAAGTTATTACTGCGCATGGATTAATAATGGTTTTTTTTGTAGTTGTACCAATATTATTTGGTGGGTTTGCAAATTTTTTAATACCGTATCATGTAGGATCTAAGGATGTAGCTTATCCTAGGCTTAATAGTATAGGATTTTGAATACAACCAGTAGGTTATCTATTAGTTGCAAAAATTGCTTTTTTAAGACCGCAGTATTGACGCTATTATGATAAGACTTCTTTTTATTTTCCACTTTTAGATAAAAGCATTCATAAAAGTACTTTAAATTTTAAAAATAATAATATGTTTGAATTTTTAGCTATTAATAGATATTTACTAGATGAACATACTTGATTTTGAAGAGAAAGAAAAAAAATAAAGTTTTCTAATAGTGATAACTATTCATTTATTCCATTAAAGTTATTATTTTGAAAAAATATAGTAAATTATCCAGAATCTTTTTGGTATGCTGCTAGTAGAATTGTAAAAAGTAGGCGAAGAAAATTAAGCGTTTCTAAATGCTCTAATAGAGTGCTTACTACGGCTGGTTGGACCTTTATAACTCCATTTTCGTCTAATATAAAATATACTGGTGTGGGAGCACAAGATATTTTAATTTTAGGTGTCATTTTCGCAGGTGTTAGTTCTACAGTCTCTTTTACAAATTTATTAATTACAAGAAGAACGTTAGGTATGCCAGGGTTAAGAAATAGAAGAGTTTTACTACCATTTATATCTATTGGTATATTCTTAGCTTTTAGAATGTTAGTAATAATTACACCAGTTTTAGCAGCAGCTATGATTATGATGGCTTTAGATAGACATTGGCAAACGACATTTTTTGAGTATGCTTATGGTGGTGATCCTATTTTATCCCAGCATTTATTTTGATTTTTTGGTCATCCTGAAGTTTATGTGTTAATTATACCTACTTTTGGTTTTGCTAATATGATTATTCCTTATACTAACACAAGAAGGGTAGCTTCTAAGCATCATATGATTTGAGCAATATATGTTATGGCATATATGGGTTTTTTAGTTTGAGGACATCATATGTACTTAGTTGGTTTAGATCATAGAAGTAGAACAATGTATAGTACTATTACTATTATGATTTCCTTGCCAGCAACAATAAAAGTTGTAAATTGGACTTTATCATTAGTAAATGGTGCATTAAAGGTTGATGCCGCATTATTATTTACTGTGTCATTTATTTTGTTTTTTTTAGTTGCTGGTTTTACAGGTATGTGATTATCGCATGTAGGTTTAAATGTGTCAATGCATGATACTTTTTATGTAGTAGCTCATTTTCATCTTATGTTATCTGGTGCAGCTATGGTAGCTATTTTTTCTGGTTTTTATTATTATTTTACTGCCCTTTTTGGTATAAAGTATTCTAGAGTTTTTGCTTATTTACATTTATTATATTACTCTGGTGGACACTGAATGGCATTTTTACCTCAATTTTATCTAGGGTTTTCTGGTATGCCTAGAAGAATTCACGATTATCCTATAGTTTACATGGGGTGACATAGTATGTCAACAGCAGGACATATTGTTACGTTAATAGGTATAACTTTTTTTTTTCTAATGTTAATAGATTCGCATTTAGAAAGAAAGGTAGCTGTTTATTCATCCTTTGGTATACCAAGATGAAATAAAAGAATTTCTTATTATATTTATAAAATATGTTACCTTCAATATATTTCTAAAAAATTAAGTAGGTTACCTAATAAAAAAATTAGATTAAATATAATAAATAAATACTTTAACGAGTATGAATTAATTAAAAACTAATAAAAAAAAAATATATGTGAATTTTTGGTTATATTATTTGTCTTATATATAATATTATTTTTATGTTAGTTGTAACTCTTATTATTGCATCATTAACATTAATCGAACGAAAAATATTAAGTTTAGTACAACGTCGTGTAGGTCCTTATTATGTTGGTTATAGGGGACGTTTACAATATATTGCCGATGCTTTAAAAATGTTTGTTAAAGGTATAATTGTACCGGATGAAATAAATAAATTTTGATTCGTATGTATACCTTCAGTAGTAGCAGCTGTATGTTATACATTCTGAATAAATTCTATTTGAGGCCCTAGTTTAAGTATATTTGAAATAGAGTATAATATAGTCTATGCTAATTTATTATCGTTAATGTTTGGGTATTGTATTATATTAACTGGATTTTTTAGTAAAAATAAATACGCTTTTTTAGGTTCTGTAAGAACAGCTGTATTGATGTTAAATCTAGAAATTTTTCTAGGATTATTATTCATTAATGTAATTTTTTTAACTGAATCATTTTCATTAACAATTTTTGTATTATATCAAGAATACTTTTGATTTATATTTTTTTCATTAGGTATTTTAGGTATGATAGTTATTACTTTTTTACTTGAAACTAATAGGGCCCCATTTGATTTAGCTGAAGCTGAATCAGAATTAATAGCAGGTTACTTTGTTGAATATGGTGGTTTTTATTTTGCTTTATATTATTTAGGTGAATATTTTCATTTGTTTTTTTTTGCTTCGGTTATAAGCATATTATTTTTAGGTGGTTGGGAATTACCTAATTTTATATTATATATTTATAATTATGATTACTTATTTATTTAAATTTTTTATAATATTTATATTTATTTAATGTTAAATTTTTTAAACTATTTTTTTTTTAATATAATAAATTTAAATTTTATGTTTGAGGTTTTTTTTTTTCAAATTATATTTGTATATTTATTATTTTTATTATATAATCAACTTAATATATATTATACATTTTTATATTTTTTTTTAATATTTATTTATTTTGGTCTGTTTATCAGTTTTATACAATTTGAATTGTTTACTGGTTTTTTATGGGTAGTAGAAGGAACTGTCGTGTTTATATTTATGTTATTATTATTTTTTTTAAATGTAGAGGGAAATTATTTTAAAATATCCTTAAACTATTATAAATACATTTACATATTTATATTGTTTTTAGTGTTTTTTTTTTTTTTAAAAAATTTATCCATTTCGTATGTAGAGAATTCATTATTTTTTTTAAATTTTATAGATTTATGAGACGACTATTATGAAGCATTAAATAACAAAAATATGAATGATTTTTTATTATTATTTTTAAGTTACTATAGCATAAATTCAATAGAATTCATATTATTAGGGGTACTGTTATTAATAGGTAGTATTATTTGTGTAAATTTAAATAAAATACAAAAATCTAGTAAGTTAAATAAATTAGACTATTTCTTTACTATTTTTAATAAATATAAAGATTTTTATAATTATTCATTTTTACGTAAGCAAAACTTAACTAATCAAGCTAATTCGCTTGTGTCCTTAAGAATATATAAAAAAAAATAATTAATTTATATTTTTAATGATTCAAAAAAACTCATTATTAACTCCATTAGATAAATCGTTTATAAAATATGTACAAGTATTTCATTTATACTTTGGTGGAAAAAGGAAAGTTTCTACATCTGGTTTTTTTTTTAAAAGTAGTATCAAAAAAATTAAAAAATATTCAACCTTTAAAAAAGGGTTTAAAACCAATGGTATTATAATTTTGTTAAAGGCTATAAATTATAAAAACGATGGTATTAATTTTAAATTTAAAATTAATTCTTGTATTCTGTTAAAGAAACGACTAACACCTAGAGGTAAGGAAATATTTGGACCATCTGTATTTTCAATAAAAAGAAAAAAATTCATTAATTCTTTTGTAGGTATTTTATAATTTTTCTATTAATTTAGTTATAAATAAATGTTTAAATGATTATTTTACTATTGATACAATGTTACAGATACACCATCCATAATATCTAAGGTTAATATATGAAGTTTTATAAATATAAGAACATTTAAGACAAAGATAAGTAGTACAATTGTATATTTTATATTATCACTAAACAATATAAAATTTAAAAAACTAAAGATTTTTTATAAAAATATAAATTTTGATTATTTTTATATTAAAATTATAGTAGTTTTAATATATATTTATTTTTTCTTTTTTTTGTTATTTTTTTATTAATTTATTGCGAGTATGATAGAAATAAGAAAATTTGAGTTATTTAAGAATTTAAATTATGTAAAATTTGATGATTATTATTGAGCAAAATCGTTATTAATCTTTAACTTTTTTAGTTTAGTTATATTTACAGTATTATTAGCTTTAGTTTATTATTTTTACAAAATTTATAGTAAAGAAGTTTTTATTAATTATAAAACTTCTTTTAGTTATTTAAAGTTTTTATTAGTATTTTATTTAATAATTTCATTCTTTCTTCATATGATTTTTATATGGATCTATATAAGATTAGTTTATTCATACTTCAATGATATAAATAGTTTATATAATTTTTTATCTTATTCGTTATTTTTAGATTACAATTTTTTTAATAAACTCATTACATTTTATTTTTCTATTGATTTTTTTGGTATAATTTTATTAACATTAGCATATCTAGTTGGATTTATTTCATTATTAGTTTTAGATACTAGGTTATATTGGAAAAATATAAAATATTTTTTTTCTTTTCATGTATTCCTACTAATTGTATACTTGTATACTACTACTACTAATTTACTATTATTTTTTTTATTCTATGAATTTCTTCTAATACCATCATTTTTATTTGTATATTTTGTTAGTCCTAGTAGGCGAGCTATACAAGCATCTTTATATTTTGTTATATGAACCCAGATTGGTTCTTTTTTAGTTTTTTGTAGTTGTGTATACATAATATCTTTAGTAGGTACAACTGATTTTTTTTATATAAAGAAATTTAAGTTTAACGCATTTGAGTCAACGTTAATTTATATATTACTATTTTTTGGATTTGGTTTTAAAGTTCCTATATGGCCATTTCATTATTGGTTAACTAAAACACATGTTGAAGCCCCTAGCGGCTTTTCTATATACTTAAGTGGATTTCTAGTTAAAAGTGCTTTATATGGTTTTTATAAACTATCAAATTTATTAAGTTTTGATATCAATACAACTATTTTTTTAATCATATGTTTTTTTGGTGTATTAGACTCATCTTTAAAGATGTGAGGACAAACAGACTTAAAAAAACTTATAGCTTATGGTACAATCCAAGAGATGAATTTAATATATTTATTATTTTGTTGAGGTGACAGTAATGCTATAATAATAGGTATATTATTTAGTGCCACTCATGCTTTTTTATCTGGATTAATGTTCTTTATTGTCGATTGCTTATATAGGAGGTTTCATACTAGATCCTTAGTGGAGGTAAACGGCATTCTGCACATAAACCCTAATCTAGGTATTTCTGTTATTTTAATGTGTGTATTTTTTGCTGGATTACCAGGAACAATTAAATTTATAAGTGAGTTTTATTTGTTCAGTGGTTTATTAGAATCATCCTTTTTTATTTGTTTTTTCTTAATGTTTATAGCTAATGTTCTAGGGTTAATAGGATTTAGTAAATGTTGATTTAATGCTATCTTTGGTTTAAATAAAAATTACTTTAAAGTTATTCCAATGGATCTAACCCTTAAGGAATTAGGGATAATAATTTTTTGCCTATATTTTTTACTTTTTTTTTCTTTCTTTATAAGTATATTTTTTTAATTAATATTTTTATTAATTTATTATATTTTTAGTATGTTTTATTATGTATATAAAACAGAATTTAATTTATATTAAAAACTTTAGTTTTTCATATTTTATAGTAAATAAGTATTGTGAAAGAAAGGTGAAAAGATTTTTTTAAAAATATTAAAAGATTCTGAAATTTAATGTTGTAGCAATTAAACTATTTTAGTTTAATGTACCTCTTGTATAATGGACTAATGAGTTTATTTAATTAGCAAGCTAAAGCGTATAGATATAGGTAATAGTTAATTAAATAAGACCCGAAGCTAAGTGATCTAACTTTAATTAAGCTGAAAGTTTTCTAAACTGGAGGGCTGAATTCGTAAATGTTGCAAAATTTTGAAAAAAATTAAAGTTAGGGGTGAAAGGCTAATCAAACTTAGTTATAGCTGGTTTTCTACGAAATCTATTTAAGTAGAGTGGTTTTTTAAATTTTACTAAAGGTATAATTTTAATTTTTTTTATAATTTTAATTAATTAAAAAAAAAATATAATTTAATTTTAGTAAAAAAAAATACTAAACAGACTGTTAGCGCAAAGGTTTTCAGTCAAAAGGGAAACAGCCCAGACTATAAAATAAAGTTTTTTATATATAATACTTAAAGATAATAATATTTTATTTAAAATAAAAAATAAGCTTGGAAGCAGCTAATTTTTAAAGAAAGCGTAATAGCTCATTATTTTAAAAATTTAAAATGGATATTAAATTATTATATTATTTTCTAAAATTTTTCTTTTTATATAAACTGAATTTATAGATCTTTAGATGGTAGTAGAACGTATTGTTTTTAATAGTATTTTTGAAAAAAAATATTTATTAATCAATATTGTATATATTAGTATTAGTAATAGATATAATGTAAAAACATTATTGTTTAAATCGTTAGGGTTACTTTTTTATGATAAACTTAAAAAGTGTAAGACAAAACCTATGTATTTCTATTGTATAGTATATTATGGGGATTAATGTTAACATTTATTTTATAATTTTTAATTATAATAAATTATTATTAAAATTGGAATAAATGCTGGAAAAATCATTATATAAATTGTACTAACTCTAACACAAGTACGTAAATTTTTACAAAATTAAAACATAAAAGTTAAAAATATTAAAGGAACTCGGCAAATTAACTCTGTAACTTAGGGATAAAGAGGACTAAAGTAAAAAAAAAAAAAGAGTAGCGACTGTTTATTAAAAACATAAGATTTTGCTAAATATTATTATGAGGTATAAGATCTGACACCTGCCCAGTGCTGCAAAGTGAACGTTATATTTATTTATAATATAAACTCCAGTAAACGGCGGCCGTAACCTTGACGGTCCTAAGGTAGCAAAACTCCTTGGCGGGTAAGTTCCGTCCTGCATGAATGGTGTAACGACTGCTCTGCTGTCTCTAATATTTGCTTTATGAAATTGAATTAGTTGTGAAGATGCAACTATATATAGCTAGACGGGAAGACCCTATGCACCTTTACTATACTCTGTATGTAATTTTTATTCTTAATTACATAGTTATGTAGTAAATTTAAATTAACAATGAAAAACTACTTTTTTAAGTATTAAAATTAATTATTATAGATTGGTAGTTTAACTGGGGCGGTTGCCTCCTAAAAAGTAACGGAGGTATATAAAGATAGAAATAAACTTTTATTTTTGTTTATTTATAGTAATATCTTATTTTTTATTTGATTACTTTACTAACAAGTAAGGTAAGGGTGAAAGCCTATTATAATGACCCGATATTTTTATATAATAGAAATATCGATTAATGAATAAAAGGTACGCTAGGGATAACAGGCTAATGATTTTTGAGAGTTCTTATTGATAAGATCGTTTGGCACCTCGATGTCGGCTCATCACATCCTAGTAGTGAATAAGTTACTAAGGGTTCGGCTGTTCGCCGATTAAAGTGGTACGTGAGCTGGGTTTAGAACGTTGTGAGACAGTTTGGTCCCTATCTACTATATTTTTTAGAAAAATTATAAAAATTTATCTTAGTACGAGAGGACTAGAGAGAGTTAACCAATGGTTTATTATTTATTATATTTTTAGTATTGATAATTAGCTAAGTTAATAAAAAATAAATTTTAATTGAATTTTTTTTATATATTTTTCTAATAAACTTCTTAAAGATTTTAAGATTTATTAATCGTAGTTTCCTGGTTTAGTAATAAATTTGCTTCTACGATTATTAATTATTTAAGCAAGTATTTTAATGTTTAGTTATTATTATTATTATTATTAAATTTTAGAAATACATTAAATGGATGCCTAGAATATGAAAAATATAATGTAAATTATTTACATTACTAAGTAGGTAAGTAATATTTTGATGAAAAAATATACTTCAAATCTATTAGTATTAAGTTATTTATGAAGTAAAACATTACAGTAATAATAGTTTAAAAATCAATTGAGAATAAAGTAGTGGTGAGCGAAAATATTAGTTTTATAAGTATTTAAATTTAAAAAAAAATTTGGAAAAATTTATAATAATAGGTGATAATCCTGTATTTATTTATTAAGTTATTAAATAACTGCTTGAGTGGTCTCATGCTGGGCTCATTCCCCGGATTATTGAAGTTCGATTCTTTAAAGCAGTTTTAGAGATAGTGACTGAGCGGTTAAAGTGGTAGACTGTAAATCTATTGGTTTATCCATCATTGGTTCGAATCCAATCTATCTCAATGCGGGTGCTAGGTTCGCCAGATTTTTATTCAATCTCTTACGAGTTTGAAGTAAACGACTATTATTTGACATCTCTTTGTTTTAATTGTTTGTACCATGGTATTGATTGATTGTATACAAATTACCAAACTATATATAGTTATGATTTTAGGCTATGATACTTTTGAAATTTAAGCTCAATTTTTGACGAGTCTTTTGATTTTTTTTTTTTTACTTATTGATACTTTACTTTATCAATATCACCATTTCAGTTAATTTGATCTTATATGCTAGATAACACAATCTTTAATTCATTGTTTAAATTTCATTTTACAGAGGAGTGGTTTAGATCTATGTTAGCTTCTAAGGAATTTACTTTAGTATTAATTTACCATCCAGAATTATCCTTAATACAAAATCAAATTAATGATTTTTTTTATTTAAACTTCTTTTCTAGTATAGTATTTTCTATATTTTCATACATAGAATCTGAAAATTTTTTAACTCCAATAATTTATATACCACAATTGTTATTAGTATTGTTTATAAGTGTGTTATTTATTAATTTTTATTTTTCTTATTTTTCTTCAATGTCAAAAGAAGGAAATATAGTCGATGCTGATTACTTATCAAGTACAAGTGCTGCAGAATCTGAAAAAGAAATATCTTCATATGATGATATTATATTAGGTCTAGTAATTTTACTGTATATTTTTGGTTGATATTTCTATATTCATTGCTGATCAATTATTTCTATAATGCCGGAATTAATATTAGTTTTTTATTTATTGCCTGGGCTGTACTTTATTATAATAGGTATACCAACATTTTTAGCTTATGATTTTGGTATATTTTTTTTAGCATATTTAAAAGGTATAGGAGCTAGTCCTGTATTAATTTTCGAGCTAATGTACGATTATATCCAACTATTAATCTTTTATACAAGAATTTTAGTTCAAGGAGTAAGGTTAATTTTAATGTTATTTACATATGCTAGCATGCATGATCTAGTTCTATTATTTTCTTTTAATCAAAAAATGTTTCTAGGGGCAGAGACATTTTGAGAAGAGTTAAATGAAGTATCTTTTACTGCAGATTCTCTATCTTATTATATTTTGTTAACATTACCTACTAGATTATTATATTGAATATATGAAATATTACACACATTTTTTGTTGTTACAGTACAATTTTTTGCATTTTTTGCTGTAGTATTTTGATTATTTTTATTTTTATATACTTTTTTTGTATCAGAAAAACATGAGGATTATTTTTCTGAAAAACGAATAAAAAGAAAGTTAATGTATTCTTATTTAACAAAACTTAAAACTAAAATATAGTATGTTAAAATCAAAGATAATAGAATTTTCTTTTATTAGATTTATTCAATCAGGTTTATATGTTGATTTTTTTATAAAAAAAATTTCTGAAATATGGATAAAAAATATTTTTATATTTACAGCTCAGTTTTTTGGTGAAAAGTATTTAATTGAGTATTTAACAAAAAAAATTATAGATAGTGGTATTTATTTTTTTAATAGAAGTGTAAATATTAACAATTTTTTCTACAATCTATATTTTATACAATTTTTAACCCTTTTTTTTTATTTTTTATGTATAGTGAATATATTTTTACTATTATTTATTTAACATAAAGCAGGTATAACATTGGTAATTCACTAACTAACATAAAGCAGGTATAACATTGGTAATTCACTAACTAACATAAAGCAGGTATAACATTGGTAATTCACTAACTAACATAAAGCAGGTATAACATTGGTAATTCACTAACTAACATAAAGCAGGTATAACATTGGTAATTCACTAACTAACATAAAGCAGGTATAACATTGGTAATTCACTAACTAACATAAAGCAGGTATAACATTGGTAATTCACTAACTAACATAAAGCAGGTATAACATTGGTAATTCACTAACTAACATAAAGCAGGTATAACATTGGTAATTCACTAACTAACATAAAGCAGGTATAACATTGGTAATTCACTAACTAACATAAAGCAGGTATAACATTGGTAATTCACTAACTAACATAAAGCAGGTATAACATTGGTAATTCACTAACTAACATAAAGCGGACAGGTATAACATTGGTAATTCACTAACTAACATAAAGCAGGTATAACATTGGTAATTCACTAACTAACATAAAGCAGGTATAACATTGGTATTCACTAAACTAACAGCAGGGGGTATGTTAATTCACTAACTAACATAAAGCAGGTATAACATTGGTAATTCACTAACTAACATAAAGCAGGTATAACATTGGTAATTCACTAACTAACATAAAGCAGGTATAACATTGGTAATTCACTAACTAACATAAAGCAGGTATAACATTGGTAATTCACTAACTAACATAAAGCAGGTATAACATTGGTAATTCACTAACTAACATAAAGCAGGTATAACATTGGTAATTCACTAACTAACATAAAGCAGGTATAACATTGGTAATTCACTAACTAACATAAAGCAGGTATAACATTGGTAATTCACTAACTAACTAAGCAGGTATAACATTGGTAATTCACTAACTAACATAAAGCAGGTATAACATTGGTAATTCACTAACTAACATAAAGCAGGTATAACATTGGTAATTCACTAACTAACATAAAGCAGGTATAACATTGGTAATTCACTAACTAACATAAAGCAGGTATAACATTGGTAATTCACTAACTAACATAAAGCAGGTATAACATTGGTAATTCAATAACTAACATAAAGCAGGTATAACATTGGTAATTCACTAACTAACATAAGCAGGTATAACATTGGTAATTCACTAACTAACATAAAGCAGGTATAACATTGGTAATTCACTAACTAACATAAAGCAGGTATAACATTGGTAATTCACTAACTAACATAAAAGCAGGTATAACATTGGTGAATTCACTAACTAACATAAAGCAGGTATAACATTGGTAATTCACTAACTAACATAAAGCAGGTATAGCATTGGTGATTCACTAACTAACATAAAG